>NZ_CP092425.2 GCF_022374895.2 Mycobacterium lentiflavum
ATGCGAGTGGGCGTCTACATCGACGGGTTCAACCTCTACTACGGCGGCAAGTTCCTCTGTGGCCCCAGCACCCCAGGGTGGCGCTGGTTGGACCTCCGGCAACTGGCCACGGACCTGATCACCAACCACTCACCGTGGACCAACGTCACCGTCGAGCGCATCGTCTACTGCACCGCCCGCATCTCCGGCGTCGACAACCCCGTTGGGCAGCACGAGCAGGACGCCTACCTCGCTGCGCTCACCAGAGGCAACATCGTCGACCACATCGAGTACGGCAACTACGTCACCCGCACCGCCCGCGCTCCGCTCGCCACACCCAACAGGCGCGGCCGACCGATCCTCACCGCACCCGGCGGCCCCGTCATGATCAAGAACGACGCCGGGCAGGACGAGCCCCGCGCCCGATTCATCGTGTCCGTCGCCCGCCGAGAAGAGAAAGGCTCCGACGTCAACGTGGCCGCCCACCTCCTCCTCGATGTCCTCAAAGGACAACCAGGACACAAGCCCATCGAAGGTGCGGTGGTCATCAGCAACGACACAGACCTCAAATTCCCCATCGACCAAGTGCGCCAACTGGTTCCGCTCGGCCTGGTCAACCCCACCCGCGGATACACCGCCACCTCACTCAGCGCGCCCGCCACCACCGGAGCCGGAAACCACTGGTGGTATCAAATGGCCGACGCCGACTTCAGGGCCTGCCAGCTCGCCGACCCAACCGGGGGAGTCCATAAGCCTCTACCCTGGTGAAACTGGCCCACAAAGTGAAAACCCGCCCCCTTCCGGGGACGGGCGGTATGGCACCAGTATGCAACGAGTCTTGCGCCGGCGCAATTCCCTCAAGCCGCATCGGCCAGACCGACGCACCTCGTACACCACCAGCTTCCCCCGAAATTGTCGCTCGCAGGCGTGCTTCGGCGGCGGGCTCTCCATCACGAAAAGGTCACGCTTTGACGGCGTGTCTTACCCGGTAAGTCTTTATGTCGCAGGAATGATCACCGCATGGCTCAATCACGTAGCACGCACAAGGGTGCCCGTGATCAAGTTCTCGCCCCGATCGCCGCGGTTGTTTACACAGACCTTGAGGCTCGAGCCGCTGACCACGGCACGAGCCTTAGCCAGTTGTCGGCCGACCTGCTGGCCATCGCCACCGGTTATCCGGCCCTTGCCCGCGACGTTCACCAAGCGGCACTCCTACCCGCGGCACCCACACCTGCACCCAGTGGCGGCCGACCTACCGCGGCCCGCGACGACGGCAGCAGACCCACCAAGTTGCGCGTCCCGTCGCAGGTCTACGCGGTTCTTCGTGACTGCGCTGCAAGGCATTCCATCGCTGCGGGTTCGGCTGCCGCCGATTTGCTCGCTATCGCGACTGGCCGCACCGAAGCGGTACGTCACCTCGATCGGGAGGTCCTGCTGCTCGCTATCTAGCTCCCGGCCCGAGAGTCGGCACCCCCGCGACATCTTCATAGCGTGCGGACCACCCCGCTGACATGACAAAGGCCCCGCGCTAGCGGGGCCCTGTCTGAGGGTTCAAGCCGAGTTACCAGCTCGGTTCCGGGTCCGCACCCGTTGCCCCTGAAAGGGACGTGTCTTGAGCGACTCGTCTCACGGTAGCGCATACCTGTCAGCTGTTCCAGACAACGCCGCGCACTGTGATCAACTTTTGTCCACACCACGTGTGGATTTGTGCGCCATCCCGTATCGAGGATGCACCGCAGTCCGACCACGCCGCGGTGTGGCCCGCACGGGCCCGCGCGCCGGCGCGTTGTTGGCCGCCAACTGCCGCGCGATCGCCGCGGTGATCGTGCTCGAGCTCGGTGAGGCCCCATATGCGGGGGTGCCGTGTTGGAGTGGGAGAGCGCAGCGGTGGGCCACGTTCACGGTTGCGGTGGCTTATGACTGCCGCTATGACACCGCGGTGCGCCCGTTGATGCCGGGTAACCCGATCAGCCGCCGAGCGCTGCTGGCGGTCGCTGCGGCCCGCGCGGGCTATGCCGATTACGGCACCGGCCGGAATTGCCGGCCCTCCAATGAGCGGCTGGCCGCCGATACCGGCTACTCGGTACGTACCGTGCAGCGCGCCGATGCTGTGCTGCGGCTGTTGGGGGTGGCCTCTGAGGTGCTGCGCGGTCGCCAGCGCACCCGCATGGAGCGGTTGGCGTCCTGGCGGGTGGGCGACCGGGGTCGGGGCTGGGCCAGTGTGTGGGCGCTGCACGATAACCGGCAGCTCACCGGCTTGGTGTCTGGGCTGTCACCCCACCCGCGTAGCGGTCCCGTTAGGGATAAACACTCACCTAACCAAGTGGTTACTACCGGCACCGGTGGCCCTGCGGGCCGCCGGCAGGGCGGCGCGCCGCGCCGCCGAGCACCAGATGCCGGGGGCGCCGGCCTGGCGCGGGCGTGGCGCGCCGATTCCCATGCTCCGCCGTGGGCGCGCCGGCACAGCGCGGCGGCGTGGGCGGCGATCCTGGCCGGGCCGGCCGCGCACGGCTGGAGCCCGCGCGATCTCAACGCGCTCATCGGGGACTGGGCGGGAGTGAGCGGGCGGCGGATTCCGGATGCTCCGCACAAGCCGATCGGGCTGTTGGGCGCGATGCTGGCCTGGCATGGCCGCGAGCGCCTCGAGGAGCGCCCGGCCGCCCTCGACGAAGCGCGGGAAGCCGTCGAGCGCGCCGCGCACCAGGCGCACCTGGCCGCGCAGCGCGCCGCCCACACCGAACATGAGCGCGCCCGCGCCGCCGGCCGCGCCGCGCTGGGCAGTGCCGGGCATACCGCCGCGCGGGCGATAGCGGCCGAAGCCGCGCGTGCCGCGGCGCGCAAACGCGCCCGCGCCGCCGCCCACGATGCCGCGCGGGTGGCGGCCGCGGCGGCCGCGGCCCGCACGCCTCCACTCAGGTCCGAGCCGCGCGGTTAGTAGGGGCCGGCGCGGTGATCCCCGCACACCACGTCCAGGCGCGGCAGCCGCGCCAGCGGTGTCCCGTACACCAGCCAGTCGAGTACGCGCTCACTACCGAGCTGAGCGCGGCGCACCAGCAGCTCGGTCAATGCGGTCTCATAGTCCATCGGTTTGCCTCGTTTCGGCCTGGGCGGTGCGGCGTTCCCATCGTCTATCGGTGATGCCCCAAGCCGGCGTCGCAGCGACGTGATTTGGCGCCCGGTATGCGGCTGCTGCCGGATGCCCACTCGACGTGTTAGCCGGCCTAATCAGGTCGGGAAAATCGGGTTGTTAGGTGTGCTTAGCACTGTCGGGTGTGGGCGGGGTGGGTGCCGGCAGTTAGGTAGTCGGCCCAGGCTGGTTTTGCCGGCGGCGAAGGCGACCAGGCGGGTGATGTTCGTCGGTGCTGGGATGCCAGCCCGACAGCACGTTGGTGGCGATGGCGTTGCGCACCGCGCGCCGACCGGCGGGGGCAGCTCGGCGGAGAGGTCGTCGACGCGGCGCCACAAGCGTCGCCAGCTCCGCATCGTCGTCCACCGTCACCTCTGCTATCCAACCCTTCCGCAGGTTTATCCCACCCGCTTTTCTGCCGAATCTCCCGCCTACCTGGGCTTCCTTCAGCCTCTGCCGCACCCGTGCCCAGCAAACCTTTTGCTCCTACCTGCGTGTCGCCAGGGCACATTTGCACAAGGGTGTGCGAGGCTGCCTGCTGGGCAAACGTTGTTTGCCCAGCAGGATGGGTCGCCTGACGGCGGCGCGCGAGCGGGGTGGTGGGCCATGTTGACGATTGCGAAGCTCTCGCGGTGGTCGGTCAATTACTACAACGACACCGCCCGCGCAGCTGGGCAGGCAGCCAAAGACGCCCAGCGGGCGGGTGGTGGGTTGGGGGAGTATTACGGCGAGCACGACACCCGCACCCCCACTTGGTTGTGTGCCGGCGACGCCCGTGCCGCGGCGGAATTGGTGGGGTTGAGCGACACGGAGCGGGCGGGCGGGGATGCTGATCCGGAGGTGGTGGCGCGTTGGCTGGATGAGGGGGCCGCGCCGAACGGGGTGTGCGGGCGTGGGTTCGGCAAGCGGTCGGTGCATGGGTTTGATTTGACGTTTTGCGCACCCAAAAGTGTGTCGCTGATCCGTGCGCTGCGCGGTGATGACGTGGCCGACAAAGCGGTCCTTTCCGCGCACACCACCGCCATCGCCGAGGCGCTGGAATACCTCGCCGCGCATGCCGGCTACAGCCGGGTGCATAACTCGGTCACCGGGGACAAGGACCTGGTGCGGTTGCCGGGGTTGGTGGCGGTGGCGTATCAGCATGAGACGTCGCGGGCGGGGGATCCGCACCTGCACACTCACGTGCTGGTCCCGAATCGGCAGGCCCGCGGCGACGGCCGGTTGGTGTCGGTGGATGGCACGTCGCTGTATCACGAAGCCAAAGCCGCCGGGGTGATCTACCAAGCGACGCTGCGCCGCGAGCTGCACCGGTCGTTGGGCCTGGAGTGGGCGCCGGTGGACCCACAAACGGGGATGGCCGAGATCGCCGGCATCGACCCCAAGACGATCACGGCGTGGTCGCAGCGTTCGAGTGCGTTGCGGGAGTGGGCCGCGGACAATCTGACCGTCGTCGACGCGGCCAAAGGGCTGTCGGCGGCGCAGTTGGGGGCCGCGCAAAAGGCCACCCGTCCGTCCAAGCCCGAGCAGTTGGCGTGGGCGCAACTAGCGCAGGATTGGCGCGCGGATGCGCGCGGTCTGCGTTTTGATCGGGACGCCTACACCCAGGCGCGGAAAGCGCGACAGGCGTGGAGTGCGGCGGCTACCGCGCCGTTGGATCGGCGCCGGCTGTTGGCGGCGGCGGAGGCGATGGACAAGGCCACCTTCACCCGCGCCGATCTGGTGGAGGTGATCGGGGCGCAGCTGCCGGTGGACACCGAGCGTGGGCCGCGGGAGATGGTGGAGGCCGCCGTCGACGCACTGGGTTTGCGGGTGACTGCGCCCCGGTTGGCGCATCAGCGTGAGGGCCATGACCGGTTCACCCTGGAGGCGTTTCTGGCCGAAGAACAAGGCGTGCTGGACCTGGTGGATGCCCGCGATGTGCGGGCCCAGATCTGGGTCAACGAGCACGATGCCGCCGGGCTCTCACCCGACCAGAAGCGCGCGGTGCACAGCATTGCGGGTTCGCCGTGGTTGGTGTGTCCGTTGTCGGCGCCGGCCGGGGCGGGTAAGACCACTTCGCTGCGCGCGCTGGCGGCCGGGGCGCGCCGGTTTCGGGGGCAGGTGATGGTGGTGGCCCCGACCGGCAAGGCGGTTGATGTCGCTATCCGGGAGGGTGCCGGGGATGTCGGCTACACCGTGGCCAAGGCGCTTAAATCGTTACGTGACGGAACCCTGACGTTGCGCCGGCCCGGTGTGGTGATCGTCGATGAGGCCGCCATGATCGGCACCGACGATCTACGCCAACTGTTGGCCGCCACCACGAAGGCGGGCATCAAGGCGGTGCTGGTCGGTGATGCCCACCAACTGAGCCCGGTCAAGGCCCGCGGGGGAATGTTCGCCCAACTCTGTCAAGACTTGCCGTGGACGCAGACCCTGTCGGAGGTGTGGCGGATGCGCGACCCCGAGGAACGCTCCGCGTCTTTGGCGCTCAGGGACGGTGGCCCGGCCCCGATCCGGCGCGCCGTCGACTGGTACCGGGCGAACGGGCGGCTGCACACCGGCGATGACATCGCGATGGCCGCCGACGCCCTCACCGGCTACCAGGCCGACACCGCGGCGGGCAAGGACACGCTGCTGATCTGCGACACCACAGAAATGTGCGATGCGCTCAACCGGCGCATCCACGACGACACCATCGACAGCGCGTTGCCGACCGTCGGCGCGGCGCGCGGACACCGCATCGCCAAGGGCGATGTGATCCTCAGCCGGCGCAACGACCCCACCAACCCGGTTCATGACGCCGCCGACTTCGCGAAGGCCGCGGATCCGGTGCGCAACGGGCAACGCTGGCGCGTCTACGCCGTGGACTCCGACCATGACCGGATTGCCGCGCGCCGGCTCTCTGATGGCGCGCGTGTCGCCTTCACCGGCGACTACCTCCAGGAACATGTCACCCACGGCTATGCGGTCACCGTGCACTCCGCCCAAGGCGTCACCGCCGACACCACCCACGCCGTGCTCGGCGAACACACCAGCCGCAACCTGCTCTACGTCGCACTCACCCGCGGCCGCGAATCAAATGAGGCGTACTTGTACGAGCGGCGTGCCGGAGAAACCGAACACGAACACGCCGAAGAGCAGCCGGGTGTGCACCTGGCGCGCCGCGGCACCAGCCGCCAAGCCGCCCACCTCGCCCGCCACATCATCGGCACCCGCCACGACCAAGCCCACACCGCCCACGACGTGGCCGCCGGAGCCGAAGGCCGCGAGCAGCTGCCCCAGCGTGTCCAACACCTGCTGGACCGGCGCGCCCACGCCGTCCAACGGCGCCGCGCGGCCTACTGGCAGTCGATTCAGGCCACCGTCGATGAGCGCATCGAGCAGCAACGCTTCATCGACGAACACCTCAGCCGCAACCAGGATCGCGAGCAGGGCCAGGACTACGGGCTGGAACTGTAATAAATCGCAGACTTGCTGGCTGGTTGCCCTTGGTCGAATTCTGCGCACACCGCATGCGCGGGCGCCGATGGCCTCGTCGGCGTGGGCTCGGGCTCGCGGGTGGAGCGTGCGGGCCGGGTCATCGTTGATGCCGTTGTCGGCCAGGACAAGTTGGTGACGTGCTATACCCTGAAGGGGTATGGGGTTCGGCCTTCGGAGCGCTGCGGTGGGGCAGCGGTTGCCCTATTCGGCAGCTTCGGCCGGTCCCGAGCTTCAATGTTTACGATGCTCGAGGTCGGCGGGGGTTTGGAGCTGCTGATGCCTTGCTGGTCGCAGCCTGCGCGACGGCGGTGACAACGAATGTGAGAGGGACAGAAGGGGCGTCTGGTGTCTATCGGTCGACGAACTCGCCTGAGTCTTAGCGCGGTCGTTGTGATCAGTGTGATGGCGGTGGCGGTGGTGGTGATCGGGCGAGGCGATGACCACAACGGTGCGCTGCTCACAGCGTCGGTCCCGCGCGCTGAAATGCCTGCGACCGTTACTGTCACTCCGGGCCCCGATGCGGTGAACGTTGATCCGCTGGGTGCGGTCACGGTGAGCGCGGTCAACGGCACGCTGTCTGACGTGCGGATGGTCAACGACCAAGACAAGCCAATCCCAGGTGTTATGGCCCCCGATCACCTGGTGTGGAAGCTCGGCGGGCCGCTGGGTTACGGCCGCAGCTACACCCTCACCGTGGTCAGTCGTGGGCAGACGGGAACTTTCGCGTCGCAGATGTCGAGTTTCACCACGCTCACGCCCAGCACTCAGGCTTCGGTGTCGCTGACCACGACGTCGGGTGCGGCGCTGCGCGACGGCGGCACCTACGGGGTGGGCACGGTCATTGTCGCCCACTTTGATGAACCCATCATCGATCGCGCGGCCGCGCAGCGCCGACTGACTGTGACGACCGCTCCGGCCGTCGAGGGTTCCTGGTATTGGGTTGATGACCACAACGCCCATTGGCGCCCGGAGCACTACTACGCGGCGGGCACGAAAATCACCGCGGCGGCCAACATCTACGGCGCGCCGCTGGGGAGCGGACTGTACGGTCAAGAGGACAAGCAGACGTCGTTCACCATCGGTGACGCGCATGTGTCCATCGCCGACGACAACACTAAACAGGTCAACGTTTACAACAACGGCGTTCTGGTGCGCACCATGCCCACCTCGATGGGCATGGGGGGCACGAAAACCGTCGCCGGGCAGACCCTCACGTTTTGGACCCCGCCCGGGGTCTACACGGTGATGGATAAGTCCAATCCGGTTGTGATGGATTCGTCTACCTATGGCTTGCCCGTCAGTTCCCACCTCGGCTACCGCGAGACCATCAACTACGCCACCCGCATCAGCCCCGACGGGATTTATCTTCACCAACTCGACAGCACCGTGTGGGCCCAAGGCAACACCGACACTTCCCATGGCTGTCTAAACCTGAACGGCGACAACGCCAAATGGTTCTTCGATTTTTCCCGATCAGGCGACATCGTCGACGTCCGCGACACCGGGGGGCCGCCACAGTCGTTGCAGAACAACGGTGACTGGAGTGTGCCTTGGACGCAATGGCAGGCCGGAAGTGCCCTCGCCTGACCCGGCTAACTCTTCCCACAGCCCGAGCAAAACACCGATAAATTCAGACGCAGGCATGGCGTGGCTGCTGGCTGACGCGGCAGGGCCATGCCTAACTGGTGAACAGCGCACGATGGTGTTTGTCGAATTAGGTTGTGGGAAAAACCATCTGGCGATCGAGCGGATCCTTCATGTCGTTGTAGGAAAGGGATTCCCGTTGCCGACTCCCCTGCTGGCGGCTCTCACGGAATGGCTGAATTTATACGTCGGCAGCCCCGAGGAACGGTTGCTGCGGGACCTGACCATGCAGGTCCGTTCGCTGCGACCCGACTTCGAATCGGGACAGTGTTCTGATTAAAATCTATGTGCTAATCGGCTTAGCCGAGGCACGACCCAAGTGCCGTGCATAACGATCGGCTACAGCGGGTAACCCCGGCAAGCAATTTTCCCACGACACCCGAGGACGCAGACATGACCGTTCCTGGACCTCCCGGACAGCAGGGCGGCGATGCACCGTCTGTGAGACAGGAGCTGGTGGCATCGTTTGACCACTATTTGGACGCCCAGCGGTTGGTGGATCAGATGTCCGATGACGGGTTTCCCGTCGAGCACGTTCGGATCATCGGTGACGGGGTGCGCACGGTCGAACATGTCACCGGGCGGATGACCACCGGCAAAGCCGCCCTGGCCGGGGCCGGTAGTGGTGCCTGGTTCGGTCTGCTGGTCGGCTTGCTTCTATCGATCTTCACGGCGGGTCCATTGTGGGTATGGATGCTGCTGGTCGCGTCGATTATTGGTGCGTTCTGGGGTGCCGCATTCGGCTTTATCGCACACGCCTCCACTCGGGGCAAGCGTGACTTTTCCAGCGTGCAGGCCTTGGAGGCGCAGCGCTACGACGTCTACGTCGCGGCGCAGTATGCCGCAGAAGCCGCTGCCCGCTTCGTCCCGGGATCACGCGTGGATGATTCAGACGCGGCACGGACTGCGTAAACGGTGAGCAGAGACCGTTTTCCAGGGGCAGGCCGACGCACAGTCCCTTCGCTCTCAGGATCAAATAAGCAGTTCGGATGGCTGGTTGACGACCACCACGCCATCCGGGGAGGGCTCACCGTTGGTTCAATTAAGGCGGTTCGCTCCAAGTTGGGTGCGCTCGGGGAACCGGACTGAAGTTCCGGCCGGTTCGGACTGGGCAGCCGCGGCGGGGCGGTCACTGGCGAATTCGTCCGTGACGGGCCAGCCCGCGGCCGCTCATCCCACTGACAAACCCGGCGACAGGACTCCGGCGGTGGCCCTGGACCGACGGCGGCAGTGGGTTGCCGCGGCGGTGCGGATCGTATTCGGCGTGATTTGGGGCATCGACGCCTGGCTGAAGTGGCAACCCGGGTTCCGCGCCACCTTCCTGCCGAACATGATCGCCACCGCGGCCGCCGAGCCGCACTGGCTTGCGCCGTGGTTCGACTTCGTACTGCGGCTGGAACGCCCCGCACCCGCAATGGGTGCGTATCTGGGCGCTGCTGTCGAGACGGTGATCGCAATCACGCTGATCGTCGGAGTCGCCCGGCGCGCCGTCTACGTCGCCGGGGCCATTTACAGCCTTCTGGTATGGACCACGGCCGGCGGCTTCGGGGCGCCGTACCCGCCGGGGGCCACCGACATCGGCCCCTCAATCATCTATGCGGTCGTGTTCTGCGCCTTACTGGTGATGCTCGAGCACGGACTCGGCAACCGCTTCGCCCTGGACGACACGCTTGTCCGCCGCCTGCCATGGTGGTCCCGCCTCGCCGGCCCGCCCCTTCGATAGGGTCGCGGCTCCCTCGACCGAAGATCCGCAGCCAGTGTCTCGTTTGTAGAAGAACCGAGACAGTCTTCCGGTGACCTCTCCCCCACCCGTAGCCCCAGGCCGCTGTGTGTGATCTTCAGGGCTAAGTGGCGGCGAATCTTCAGAACTATTCGGCGGGTCTGGGGTGTGTCGGGAACCTTGAGATGACAAGGGACAAAACGGAACTACGGTCCCTGCCATGCCCGTGGATAACAGGTCATCGTTAGACTACTGACACTGCACCTGATGACCGCTGACGGACAGGGGGTTCGTGTGCCAAGCGAGACCCACTGGACTGAGGACGCGGAGCTCTAACCCGAGGTGTCGGTTAAGCGGGAGCTGAGTGTCAGCGGCGGGGATCTCGGCGACGTGCAACGCCAGGTACCCATGCGATCGGCGTTGGCGGCGACGTTATGAGGTGGATGAGGCGACGACCACGGGTAGATCGTCAGCGACCGGGGCCCGGCGA
Source organism: Mycobacterium lentiflavum (assembly GCF_022374895.2). Lineage (NCBI taxonomy): Bacteria > Bacillati > Actinomycetota > Actinomycetes > Mycobacteriales > Mycobacteriaceae > Mycobacterium > Mycobacterium lentiflavum. The sequence goes on from NZ_CP092425.2 coordinate 10,420, forward strand.
CGTGTGACGCACAGCTTGACGCTGCCCTGCATATTCTCGATGACTTTCAACTTTCCGGCACTGCCGTTCCTGCCTTGGGGCTCTCAGAACGCAGCGATCACCGCGAACCACCGCTCGTCGAGATCCCGTTGCGCGCGTGGTGGAGCGCCTGGCTTGTCGGGCGCGGCGCTGTCTGTTGTGGCCACCAGAACCAGCGGCCGAGCAGAGCCGCGATTGAGGGCGTCATCAGGGAGCGCACGATCAGGGTGTCGAAGAGCAGTCCGAGGCCGATGGTGGTGCCGGCTTGGCCGATGGAACTCAAGTCGCTGGCGGCCATGGACATCATGGTGAACGCGAACACCAGACCGGCGGCGGTGACGACCCCGCCGGTGCTTCCCATGGACCGGATGATCCCGGTTTTGAGTCCGGCACCGATTTCCTCTTGAAATCGTGAGACCAGGAGCAGGTTGTAGTCCGAGCCGACCGCGAGCAGGATGATCAACCCGAAAACCGGTGCGATCCAGTTGAGTTCCAAGCCGAGTATGTGCTGCCACACCAGCACTGACAGCCCGAAGGCGGCGCCGAGGGACAGCAGCACGGTGCCGACGATCGCTATTGAGGCGATGGCGGCTCGGGTGATGATCAGCATGACCGCAAAAATGAGTGTCAGTGCCGCGAGTCCGACGATCATCAGGTCGTATTTGGAGCCGGCCTGGATATCGCGGTAGACGGCGGCGGTCCCGGCGAGGTAGAACCGCGCGTCGGTCAGGCTGCTTCCTTTGACGGCTTGGTGTGCGGCTTGGAGTTCGGGTGTGACCGCGGCGATACCTGCTGGGGTTGCCGGGTCGGTGTCGTGGGTGATGATGAAGCGGGCGGCGTGGCCGTCGGGTGAGAGGAACAGTTTCAGACCTTGCTGAAAGTCGGGATTGTCGAACGCTTCTGGCGGCAGGTAGAAGTAGTCTCCGCTTTTCGAGGCGTCGAAAGCCTGGCCCATGGCGCTGGCGGTGTCGGTCATCCGTGTGATCTGGTCGACGAGGCCGGCGAAGCTGCTGTGCATCGTCTGCAGGCTTGCTTGCATCGCGGTGGCGACGGCGATGATCGGCGGGAACTGTTGCGCCATCTGTGGAATCAGTGTGTCGACGTTGCTGACATCGCCCAGTAGCGTTTTCATGTTCTCGCTGAATTTGTCGACGCCGTCGATCGATTCGAACACCGATTTCGTTGCCCAGCAGACGGGGATGTTGAGGCAGTGCGGTTCCCAGTACAGGTAGCTGCGGACGGGCCTGGCGACGTCGTCGAAGTCAGCGAGGTGATCTCGGATGTCGTCCAGCGTTGCTTTCATGTTGTTCATGTCGCCGAGCATGTGGTGGGTGGCGCCGCTCATCTGTTGGACGAGGCCGTACATGCGCTGCATCGAACCGATCATGGCGCCGAGGTCGTTGCTCATGGTGAGCATGTCGGCTGCCCGGTCGTTCATGAACTGAAGGTTTTCCCGTATGGGGATTGACTGCGCGCTGATCTGAAATGGTATCGACGTGTGATCGACCGGGCCGCCCAGGGGGCGGGTGATGCTTTGCACCATCGCGATCCCGGGTGTGCGAAAGACCTCCTTGGCGATTCTGTCCAGGATGATCATGTCCCCGGCATTGCGCATGTCGTGATCGCTTTTGACCATCAGGATGTCGGGATTCATTGTGGCAGTGCTGAAGTGGTGCTCGGCGGCGGTGTAACCGACGTTGGAGGGCAGATCTGCGGGAATGTAGTTGCGGTCGTCGTAGCTGGTTTTCATGCTCGGCATGATCGCGATGCCGACCAGGGCCAGTGCCAGCGAGGCGGCGAGCACCGGTGCGGGCCAGCGCACCGTCGCGGTGGCGATGCGACGCCAGCCGCGCACTTTGACAGTTCGTTTCGGATCGAGCAGACCGAACCGGCTCGCCACGGCGACGATGGCCGGCGCCGCGGTCAGCGCCCCGGCGACCACAATCAACAGACCCAGAGCTGACGGGATGCCCAGGGCTCTGAAATACGCCAGGCGCGCCAGGTGCAGGCACAAGGTGGCCCCGGCGATCGTCAGCCCCGAACCCAAGATGATATGAGACGTGCCGCGAAACATACTGTAATAGGCCGTTTCTGCGTCTTCGCCGGCTTGGCGGGCTTCCTGGTAGCGGCCGATCAGGAAGATCGCGTAGTCGGTGCCCGCCGCAATAGCGAGCGAGGACAACATGGCGACGACGAACGTCGAAAAGCCCAGCAGATCGTAGTTGCCCAGGATCGCGACGACCCCTCGGGCGGTGCCCATTTCGAGGCCGACCATGGCGAGTACGAGCAGCACCGTGCTCACAGAGCGATAGGTGAGGAACAGCATGATCATGATGACCACCCCGGTCACGCCCATCATGGTCAGCATGCTTTTGTCGGCGGCCTCGTTCATGTCGGTGGTCAGCGCGGCCGGCCCGGTGAGGTAAACCCGCATCCCCGCGGGCGGGGGCGTGCGGGCGAGGACGACGCGGACCGCTTTGATCGATTCGTTGCCCAGTGTGCTGCCCTGGTTGCCCGCTAAGTTGAGCTGGGCGTAGGCGGCTTTACCGTCCCGGCTCTGGACTCCGGCCGCGGTCAGGGGGCTGCCCCACACGTTTTGGACGTGCTGCACATGCTTGTGGTCGCCCTGCAGTTCGTGCACCAGCCCGTCGTAGTAGCGGTGCGCGTGCTCACCGAGCTTGGTGTCGCTTTCCAGCACCACCATGGCGACGCTGTCGGAATCGAACTCGTGAAACGTCGCACCGATCTGTTTCGAGGCGATCATCGACGGTGCGTCCTGGGGCGACATCGTGACCGCGTGGTTGCGCGCTGCCGACTCAATCGGCGGCCAGAAAACATTGACCGCGACGGTCACCAGAAGCCAGGCCAGGATGATCGGCACCGCAAACCTGCGCACGAACCGCGCCAACCGCGGACGCGTCTGGTTGCCGGCGGTCATGCGGCCTTAACCAGACACGACACTTGAGCATGATGCTCGGAGGAGTGGTGCTCGTCCTTCACCTCACCGTTGACGGTGATGCGGCAGCCGAGATTGTCGCTATCGCCTTGGGCCACAACGTTGGCGATCACCGACGACATCGTGGTCGCTATCGTGTAACGCCAGGGCAGGCTGCTGAAATTCGCCTGCGCGGGCCGGGAATCCACGTCGACATAGCTCACGCGTCCCGCGGTGCCTGTGGCTCCGAACACCTCGTAGGTCACATGTTTGACGTTGATCTGGGGTAGCTGCTGGGCCTGGCCTGCCGTCGCCGAAAAGATGGGGTCAGAACCGAATACCCCCCGCAGCTTGAAAACTCCGATCGATCCGAGCAAGACCACCAACACCACGACAATCGGCACCCACGCACGCTTCAGCGTCGCCAACATTGCGCTGTCCTCTCATCCTTGCGGTGCCCCGCACGACCAGGGCCGACGTCCGACCGCGCAGGTCAGCGCCGCCTTCCCGCAGCCCGTGCCGACCCCTCACACGGCACCATACCCCCCAGGGTATTGGTAAAAGGAAGCCCGTTCCACGGCCCGGGGTCTGCGACCGACACCTCAGGCGAGGCTCAAGAACAATTTCTCGAGTTCCTCGATCGTCAATGGCGCTGGGCCATCGGCGTGGTCACCGGGGGCATCGAGACAATGACGAAGACCGGACGCAATGATCTTGAAGCCGGCGCGGTCCAGGGCCCGCGACACCGCTGCCAGCTGCGTGACGACATCTTTGCAGCTGCGGCCCTGCTCGATCATCGAGATGACCGCGCCGAGCTGCCCGTGCGCTCTGCGCAACCGGTTCAGCGTTGCTTCGATGTCTTGGCTGGCGTGCGCCGATCGCGGCTGCGCCAAGGATGCTTTGCCAGCAGTTTTCACCATGCCAATCTTCATACCATACCCCAGGAGGTATACGTTACAGGGTGACGGTCAGTACCTGATGGCGCCCGGTGGGTTGCCCTCACCGCCTACTGTCTATACGGTAGGGGGTATGACACTGGAGCGCCCCTTTAGATAGTTGATCGCTGGGAAACGCGTTGTCTGACAATATTTTTCTCGATGATGAGGAGCATTTATGACTGACCGGCAGCCGCCTGTTACGGCTTCCGAAACACTGACGTTGTGGCTGGACCCGGTGTGTCCGTTCTCGTGGAACACAGCGCGCTGGTTGTCCACCGCCGCCGACGAGGCGGGATTCAACATCGAATGGCGCCTCATGAGTTTGGCGATACTGAACGCGGGACGTGAGTTGCCGGAGCAACAGCAGGCCCGGATGCGCGACTCGCGGCAGGTCGGGCGACTGATGGTCGCGCTGCGCGACGAATTGGGCGCCGACGCGATCGCCAAAGCCTACTTCGCCTTCGGCCACCGATACTTCGACGAGTCAGCCGCCCTCGACGACGACCTCGTCAAGCACGTCCTTGCGGCGGCAGGCGCGCACCACGTGACAGCTGCGGCACTGTCGGATGCGAGCCTGGACGCCGCGGTCGACGATTCGCATCAGGCCAGCCAAGACGCGCTCGGTGAGGCTTCGGGCAGTCCGCTGATCACGATCGACGGACACACCGTCTTCGGGCCGGTCCTCACCTCGGTGCCTGCCGCGGACAAAACATCGGCGATCTTCGAGGCGGTCGCAACCCTGGTGGGCACGTCGGAGTTCACACAGCTCGAGCGTCCGCGCACCCACGCATAGCGAACCCAGCGACAAGGACGGTCATGTGTTATGCCGTGCGGCGCCCTACCTGCGGCAAGACGACCTGGGCCGGGTGCGGACTGCCCATCGGTGCCGTCAAACGCTCGGTCCCCGCGACCCTGGTGTGAGGGCCACCCGCAGGGGTCCGTCACCGGACACAAGCACGACACAGAAAAGCAGCAGAAGGAAGAGGTCAGAAGAATGACGAAAAAGTTGGTCGTCCTCGGCGCCGGTATCGGCGGACTCACGGTCATCAAGGAACTCACCGAATCCGGTGTGTCTCTTGACGATCTCGACATCACCGTCGTCGATGAGGACTTCTCACATTTCCTGGGTTTCACCTTGCCATGGGTCATGCGCGGCTGGCGCAATGCTGACAGCGTGCCGATCCGACCCAGCGACAGCACATTGGCTGGAGTCCGCCGGGTGACCGGGACAGTCCGCGCCATCGACCCTGCGACACGCAGCGTTACCCTGGCCGACGGCAGCGACATCGCTTTTGACGCCTTGATCATCGCGACCGGCGCCCGCAACGCCATCGACAACGTCCCCGGACTGCGCGACGCGACCCAACGCGGCGTGGCGGTGCACTACTACAGCACAGACGCCGCCGCGCACGCACACGAAGCACTGCAGACATTCTCCGGCGGCAAACTGGTGTTCCTGGTCACCTCGCAGCCCTACCGCTGCCCCGTCGCCCCGTACGAAGGTGCGATGCTCGCCGCGGATCTACTGCGCGACAAGGGATCACGCGAGCATGCGAACATCTCGGTGTACAGCCCCGAAAAGCAACCGATGCCCTCAGCGGGACCCTTCGCCGGACCAGAACTCGTCGCCCTGCTCAACGCCAACGACATCGAATTCTTCGGCGAGCACGCCGTCGCCGATATCGACGCCGACGCCCGACAGATTCACTTCCATAACGGCGCAAATGCCGATTTCGACCTGCTCGTGTTCATACCTCCGCACGAACCCGCCGTGACACTGGACGGGCCGGGATGGATCGAGGTCGACGCCACCACCATGCAAACCCAACACCCCGGCGTTTTCGCGATCGGCGACACTACCGTCACCACCTCCCCGTCAGGACGATCGCTGCCCAAAGCCGCCATCTTCGCCAAAAACGGCGCCAAAGCCGCCGCCCTCAACGCCCTGCACTATCTCGGCATCACAGACACCGACACCGCATTGTCCGGCGAAGGCTACTGCTACCTCGACACCGGCGGTGGTGCATCAGCGCTGGGCAAAGGGAACTTCTTCGCCCTGCCGCACCCAGCCATCCATCTCAGCCCGCCCTCAGAACAGCTGCACCACGACAAACAGGACGAAGAACGCGACTGGCGGGCGATCTGGGAGCACCAACCGTCAAAGCCGGGTGACTAAGAAAACCGAATCTGCAAAACCGACCGCTACGCTGGGCCCAGCGTTGATATTTCAGCTCAACCGGAAGCTGTCTCGGTTATAGAGAATCGGGACGAGCCAAATTGGAATGATTCCAAAAAAGTTTTTGCAGCTCGCGCTGCCGCGTGCCGTCTCGTTTGTTGTCTCACACCGGCGTGTCTCGAATCCGCTGTGCCGCAGGCTATGAGACGGTTTGCCGGTGACCTCGATTCTGGGCTATGCCCGTGTCAGCACTACCGGCCAGGACCTCGACGGGCAGCTGACCGCGCTTGCCGCCGTCGGCGTCGATGCCGACCGAGTGTTTACCGACAAACTTTCTGGGTCCGCCAAGACAGCCCGGCCAGGGCTGGCCTCCATGCTTGATTACGCCCGCGCCGGCGACACCGTCGTCGTCACCGCCATCGACCGACTCGGCCGCTCGGTCGCCGAAGTTACCCGCACCATCGCCGAACTCGGTGAGCGCCGAATCCTGTTGCGCGCCTTGCGCGAAGGCATCGACACCGCCACCTCGACCGGGCGCGCGGTCGCCGCCATTATGGCGACGTTGGCCGAGCTTGAGCTCGAGCTCGGCCGTGAACGCCGCGCCGCATCCCGTGAGTCCCGCCGCGCCCGGGACTTGCCGGCAACCAAACCACCCAAGCTGAGTGCTGAGCGACAACAGCAGCTGTGCCGTCTGGCGGCGACCGGGGAGCCGGTAGCCCAACTGGCTACGGCTTTTGGGATCGGGCGCGCGACTGCCTACCGCTACCTTGGTGCGGCGGTCCAAGGTTGACGGGTTTCGTGGCGTGGCTCGACGAATCCGGCTCTAACCAGGCAATGGACCCGGGGACGTACATCTTAAGCGCTGCCATCTGCGAAGAAACCCATGCCGAGGCCGTGCGAGAAGCCATGCGCGGGCTTTTGGTGAGCAAAAGGCACCGCAAGCTTCACTGGCGCGACGAAGACCGCGGCCGCCAAGCAACCATCGCCAAGACGATCGCCGAACTCCGCGTCGAACACCTCGTTGTCGTGCGTTCGGAGGCAACCACCACCGGCCGCCCTGAACGTCAACGGCGCCTGTGTATGGAGCGGATGCTTGCCGAGCTGGTCAAGATGGGAGTGAGGCAAGCGATCTTGGAATCACGCGGCCGCAAGGATGACCAACGGGACCACCAAACACTTGACTACCTGCGCCGCAAGCGCATCCTCGACGGCGGGCTTCACATGGACCATGTCGGTGGCCCAGCAGAACCCATGCTCTGGATCGCCGATGCCTGCTGTGGAGCGGTCACTCAAATGCGCTGCGGTGACCGGCACTGCTACGCCTTGATCGAGTCGAAGGTCACGCTCGTCGACGTCTGAGTCGGAGCCCAAGAAACGCGAAACCCCAGGCCCTGTCGTCCGGCAGGATCTCCTGGGGTTCACTTCCGATGCTCACCGCAATGGCATCGGCGTCCCCACCACTATATCCCCATAGCACCCATATGGGCGGCACCTGCGCATACGCGTTGATGCCACCGGCACCTATCCCGTAAGACATCCCCGCATATGCGGTGATGCGCTCGCCTCGCCGAGGGCCAGGCCCGGCAGACTCAGGGCTTGTGGCGGAATTGCTGATCGCGGTCAATCCCGACGACGAGTCCCGGCTGCGGCTGTTGCTGCGTGTCCCGCTGGCTGGCGGTGACCTGCTTTTCCGCACGTCGGGGACTTGGCCGCGGGAGAAGGCCTTGTTCGCCTACCCGGTCCCGCTGGAGGAGTGGCCCGAGGATCCGGTAATCGTCGAACGAGTGCCACTGAGGTCGTGCCATCGGCGCGGCGCGGCGATCGACGTGATCGCCGACCGATCCCGGCACAACCGCTCCCAACTCGTGTTCACCCAGGCACGAGGCCGTGACGCGGTGTTTTGGCAGTCACCGCGCACCCGCAAGCAGGCCCGCCCGAACGTGCGCACCCCGACCGCCCGCGCCCACGGCATCGAGGAGTTGGCGATCGTGATCGACAGCCACGAGCAGTACGCCTACCGATTCCCCACCCAGCAGGTCACCACGGTGAAGCGGGCGCTACCGTGCGGGGACTACGGCATCGTCATCGACGGCCAGCTCGTGGCCAGCGTGGAGCGCAAATCGCTGGCCGATCTGGTCGCCAGCCTCACCGGCGGCAAGCTGCGCTACCAGGTCGGCGAGCTGGCCGCGCTCCCGCGGGCGGCGGTCGTGATCGAGGACCGCTACTCACAACTGTTCAAACTCGACCGGGTTCGCCCCGCTCTGATTGCTGACGGGCTCGCCGAGCTGCAGATCCGCTGGCCGAACGTGCCCGTCGTGTTCTGCGAGACCCGCCAGCTCGCCCAGGAATGGACCTACCGATTCCTGGCCGCCGCCCACACCTGGGCAGTCACCGAACATGCTGCACTGCAACGCATCTCACCGGCCACGATCGATGCCACAGAACTCGACCAGGCATCCGTCGCGCCGACACCGTCCACTGCGGAGGTCCGCGCCTGGGCCCGCAGCGCCGGGTTGCCGGTGCCCGATCGCGGGCGCCTGCGCCCCGAAATTTGGGCTGCCTGGCACGACGCCAACTCGCCCAACCGAACCTAAAGCGTCCACGGACTGCCTTGAAACCGCGGTGGCGGACCGGTGTGGCTATCTCACCCGCTTGGCGCGTTGTCCCGAAAACGTTCGTTATTGGGACAGCAGCTTCATTGGGAGGCCCCCTGGAATTGGCTCGTTAAGGATCACCGCCGGGACGATGCCACGGGGTGCCCGGACTTTTAGCTCAGACCAGTAACCGATTAGTGGTCGATGGTGTGCAGGTCGCGTCTACCCCACCAGCCACCCCGCCACGGTGTACAGGTGATCCACCAGCTCGTACATCAGCACTAGGCCACTTGCGGTATCGCGCGCGAGTCGCAGCCACCGCAACACCGGACGCCCCTCGTCGTCGCCCTGGTCCCGATCATCTTGTCGTCGCCGCGTCATCGCGCGTCCTTCCGCCCTGGCCCCCACGCAATGGGAGGGGGTCCAGTGATTCCTTTGGGAAGTTGCGCGTTTCCCAGGGCCGCGCACCGTAGCCCAAGCCCACTCGGGCGCGCCAAGACTCGTCACTCTGTTAGTCTGTAACTCCGAAACTCAGTACGTTCGTAACTTACGGATATACAAACTCACAGACTTACGAACTCCGGGAGGAAATATGCAGGTTGTAGCTGTGCTGAGCGAAAAAGGGGGCGTCGGCAAGACCACCACGTGCATGAGCCTGGCCGGCGTCACCGCAGAGGCTTCCCGCACACTCGTTGTGGACGTCGACCCTCAAGCGTCCGCCTCATGGTGGTCGGCCAACATCAACGATGAGCACCGCCCCTTCGACTTCGCGACCGCCACCGATGTCACCCAGCTCGGCGGGCTGCGTGACAAGGCTGAGGCCGAGGGATACGACGTCGTGTTCGTTGACACCCCCGGCAGCCTTGAAGGGCGCGCAATCCTCAAGACCGTCCTCGCCAGCTCGGACTACGCCGTGATCCCGACCGAGCCCGCGCCGCTATCCGTCGAGCCGCTCATCCGCACCGTCCGCACACTCATCGCCCCCAGCGGCGTCCCCTACCGGGTGCTGTGCAACAAGATCGACGGCCGCGCCGCAGGCATGCGCGACGATGCCTTCAGAATGCTCGACGAGCAGGGGATACACCGGTTCCGGGCATCCACCCGGCTGCTATCTGCGCACGCTTATGCCCCCGCCCAGGGCCTCGTGGTCACCCAGTACCCGAGAGACAGGTACTCCATCGAGGCCGCCAGCGAATACCGTGCCGTCGCCCTAGAAATGTTCGCCGACTGGCGAACCCCGATCGGACGCCACACACAGTTGGCCGTCTCCGCACGAAACCCAGGAGGACAGTGATGGCAGGCCGAAAAGTTGACCTCGCAACCCTCGGCGAACGGGTCACCGTCGACCTGTCGCCACAGCCCGAATCAGCCCCCAACCCGCCGCCGGCGGCCGCAACAGCTCCGGTAGCGTCTGAAACAGCCGCATCGACTCCCGCCCACCACACTCCTCGCAGGCCAGCGCGCCGCAGTCCAAGAAAGCCCACACCCGGACAATGGGTCCGTTACGACGAACTCGAACGCAAAGAGACCCGCCTGCGCGCCGACCAATACGGACAGCTCAGCGACCTCAGCCGAAGCCTCAACCGCCTCCGCGCAGGTAGGGGCGAGCGGATTACCGAAAACACCCTCATCAGAGTGGCCATCGACCTATTGCTGAGCCGAGAATCCGACCTAACAGGATCCACAGAAATCGAACTCCGTGAGTCTGTCGGTCTGTAAGACCGTAACTCTGTAACTCTGTAGTTTACGAAGTTACAAACTCTGTAGTTTTTGAAAGCCGGGTCAAGCGGCATCGCCGCCGCTACAGCCCGTCGTAGTGCCGGGCGCTGCCCCTTTCCTACGGGCCGCCCATTGTGGTGAAACGGTGTGGTGTGGCTGTCAAGGCCAATGCCGCTACGCGGTCGACCACGGTCGAGCCTTTGACAGCCACACCGCACCGCACAAGACGGCCACTACGAGGAAGGGACAAGAAAGAAACAATTTTTCCTCAGGCCACATCCCGAGGGAGGAGATAATCGGCCGCTACCGTTCCACCTC
>NZ_CP092426.2 GCF_022374895.2 Mycobacterium lentiflavum
ATGATCTACGTAGACGACTCTGGGCATCCCCAGTCGGGGATGGTCGTATATGGCTGGGTCGAATTCAGCCCGGATCACTGGGGCTCAGTGCTCCGAAACTGGCTTGAGTCGCGAAAAATGCTGTGGCGTGAGTACCGAGTGGCCGTCCAACAAGAACTGCACACAACGGAGTACGTCAACGGCCGCGGCCGCATCTCGAAAAACATCCCCGACAAGCACGTGCACAACGGCATCGAGTACTGGAAAGACTTCGGCCGTGAAGTCGCGGTGCAATGCCTGGACACGCTGCGGTGCTCCGAAGGCCTCGTCGTCGGCGCGGTCTACCGAAAAGGTGACCCGGCCTGTGTTGCGGAGACGAAAAGGGAGCTCTATCGCGATTTGATCCTGCGTTTCGAAAACGAACTCGCCCGTACCGACTCGCTAGGCGTCGTGGTCATGGACGGCGACGGCAGCGACAGTAGTTATCGCACCACGCACCGCCAGCTGAAGTTGAATGAACGGCGCATCATCGAAGACGCCATCCATCTCGATTCGAAATCGTCGCAACTGGTGCAGATGGCGGATCTGGTCGCCTGGAGCGCCTACGCGGCGGTCGACCGCCACCTCCGAAACGAGTTCGCCTGGGGCTGGTATGAGAAGTACCTGGCCGAACGCGATCCGAGCAGGAAGCCAAACGAACTTGCCCCTAGAAACAGCTAGACCCCCTTATCCACAGGTGTGGGGGGGTCTGCAATGACGACAATACACCGGATCCGGCGTATTAGCTATCCGCCACGTCACGCCGGGCTTGATTTACCAGATGGTTGGCGGTGACCAATCGGCGGTGCAGACCGAGCGCCGTGCGACAGGGGGTCCGGCCCGTATCGGGCTTTGTGTGGGGGGGGCACCGCCCAGATGGGGGGACTTATCGCCAGGCTTCCTCGGAGAGCAGAACGTCGATGTCGATTGCACGTATCGCCGCACACAGGCGTTCAAGCTTGTCGCGGTCGGTGTCGGCGGCAGGGATGCCGTTGTCGTCAGGGGGCACTTCGCCAGGTTACTGGTGGGGGGCGCACTCTGCCGTGGGTTATGAAAGTGCAGCCCGGTTCGCAGATCGCGTCCCAAGTCTGGGTCGTCGGCAGATTGTTCCAGCGCGTCGAGCTGCGCGGCGGCCTCCGGTGCGTACTCGATGGGCACCGCTACCGGCGCCGCTTATAGGTGCGTTTCACGGCGGTGGACGGGTCGTCCAGAAACTCCTCGATGCGCGCGGGGTCGGCAGTCGGGAGCGCGAGGTAGCTCGCCTGTGCCGCCGACATGACTACCGCCGGTTCCAGCACCAGCACGCCGTCGGGTTCTTCGCGTAGCAAGTACGTCGAGTCCGGGTGACCCACCAGGGTGACGCGGCCGCGGCTGTCGGTGCGGATCATCTCACTCATATCATCCACACTGCCCCTTTGTGCTTTGTGTGGGTCGAACCCACAAAGGGTAGGGGCATTTCAAACCAATTCGGGGATGTCCGATAAACGATCGTTTGCGCGACAGTCCAACGGTGAGCGCGTTTGCGCAGGGCGGTTCTGTAACGCTTGCCGTGTCCGCGCCAACGTCACGTTGTCGGGGGTTGGCGATACGGTTCGGGCCATGCGGATCGGTTATGGGCGGGTTTCCACCCGCGACCAGCGCCCCGAGGCCCAGCGCGATGCTCTCGTCGCGGCCGGCTGTGATCGGATCTTCCTCGATGTGGTGTCCGGCAAGCTGGCTCGCCGCCCTGAGCTGGACAAGGCGTTGCTGTCAGCCAACCGGGTCGGCGATCAGCTGGTGGTGACCAAACTCGACCGGCTGGGCCGGTCACTGGAACACCTGATCGAGTTGTCCAAGCGCCTCCAGGGCGCCGGCGTGGATTTGGTGGTGCTTGACCAGGGCATCGACACCTCGACTGCTATCGGCCGCATGTTCTTCCAAATCCTCGGCGCGGTAGCGGAATTCGAGCACGCTTTGATGTCGGAGCGCACGATGGACGGCCTGGCGGCCGCGCGGGCCCGTGGCCGCACCGGCGGACAGAAACCCAAACTGGGGCCGCGGCAGGTGAAGCTTGCGCAGCAGATGTACGGCGAGACCGGGGATGACGGGAAGCGTCGCTACACCGTTGCCCAAATCGCCGCCGAGTTCGGCGTCACCCGGCCCACCATCTACCGGCACCTGAGCAAGCCCCTCAACACCAGCAGCTCGACCGCGACTACACGTATTGATGTATGATGGTGTTACAGTAATCGTCATACACCAATGGGAGGGCGGTATGGCCGTCTTGAACATCCGGGTAGAAGACCGGATCCGCGATCAGCTCAAGGGGATGGCCGACGCCGAAGGAGTCACGCTGAGCGAATACGCCCGCGATCTGCTCATGGCCGCGGTCGTCCCCGTACATCAGCCGCCGGAGAGGCACGGTGACCTGCCGGCACCGGAAACCATGCGGATTTCCGACCGCCAGGTGCTCTCGCTGCTGCACCGCATCCTCGCGCGTGTACTACCCGCAGACTCCAACGACGTTGACGGGAACACGGAGGATCAACTGGAGCGTGCGCGTGTGATCGAGTCGGGTTTCACCGAGGAGTACTGGCGCGAAGTCGCCGGGTTCCGCCCTGAACTGTCCAAGCGCGACTGCGGCCGCGTCCTCGACATCCTCGACATGTTCCGCTCGATCACCTTCAGCATCCAGCGCCTGGAAAAGCAAGGAACAACCGTCGGCGAGGACGCGGCCTACGGGCTGGAGTTTCAGGGCTTCGACTTCAACGACGGGCTCGAGAGCCACATGGCCAGCTACATCGAGTTCCTGATGGAGGATGGCGACCGCTGGACCGAACTGCGGCCGCAGCTAGACCGCACCGACGGCGGAAACTCCCACCACCGGATGCTCGACATCTACATGCGGATGCTCGCCGAGTACCGGCGCATCATGGACGGCCGCGGCCTGGGACTCCATCCGGACCACTACCTGCTGTCCATGGACGAACTGGAGAAGATCGCGGCGGCTCGGGTCCACCCGTCGAACCGGGGTTAGCTCGGCCCACCTCTCTTGAGACAACGTTGTCAGCGTTTGCCCAGCCACTTGCGCACGGTCATGCGGTCGACACCGAGTTCTTCGGCGATCCGTGTTTCAGAGACGCCTTCGCTGTGAGCGGACTGGGCCATGATCTGGGCTATGCGTGAAGCTTCTGCCGCGGCCGCGCGGGCTCGGGCAAGTTTGCGGCCGTGTGCCCGGCGCTCTTTGTCCGTGTAGTGATCCAAGTGCATGTAGACATGTCTACACCACGACCTGTAGACTCGTCTACTAAACGAGATACCAGTTTTATGTCAGTGACCAGCGGTACGATTGGTCAACGACGTTGCGGCCATTGATGAACGGGCACGTATCACGTGAACAGAAGAAGCAAATAACGCAATTGAGGAACAGGGGGTCAGGCAATGACCGCGCGCACTCCGCACATCGATCCCGAGGGGTTGGGCGCGGCGATCGCCGCGTGGCAGGCCGATGTACCCGCCGCGGTGGCCTACCCCGAATTGACCGCTGCGCCTGACGATGCGGCCACGGCAGCGGTTCTCGCGTCGATCGCGCACTGGCCTGGTGAACACACAGCGATGGCCGGCGACCGAGACGACAAAGCCACCCGATTCGTCAACGCCGCCTCGGCGACCACCCACATTGAGGTGGCCGCCGATGACGATAACGGCGTGCGGATCTCCTCGATCGAGGGCGTATGGACATGACACATGCACCGGGGTGGTCATCGATACCGCCGATAGCCGGTTCGACACGACCGGGGTATCCGATGCCGCCTGCGCCGCCGCCGATACCACCTGCCGGCCGCCGGTCTGGTGGTGTGCGGCGAGCCGCCACAAGTGCGGCTTTGGTGGCCTGCGTTTTTGGTGCTGGAGTGGGCGGCGTTGCAGTCGGCGCTCATCTGGCGCCGCGGCCCACCACTGCTACACCACTGCCCGCGACGTCGCCACCACCACCTGAGGTCGTGCGAGCCCAAACCATCAATCTGTGCACGCGGTGGGCTGCCGCCTATGCGGCTATTCCGACGCCGCAGACCCGTGCCGCTGATGTGGTACCGGCAACGAATTATGTCGCTGATGCGTTGCGCGATAACCCGGCCGCCGATACTGGCGTGCGTGCGGCGATGCTCAAGTCGCTGCAGCTGATGCGTGATCAGGCCGCGGCATTAAGCAGGGAACCGGCTAAAGGCGCGGTGCAGCCCCCGGCCGGCTGGACCGCCGCCGCGGCTAATGCCGCCGATGATCAAGTGTGGGCGCGGTGCAACGGATACCAGGAGTAAACACTAATGGCGGCAGTCGATTTCGGTGACGACAGTGAGTTTGCAGCCGCGGTCAAAGCGGGCCGCTGGCCCAGCCCCGAGGTCCTTGATCGTGTTGCCGCCGCCCATCACCAGCAGGCTACGGCGCTGCGCACCGCCTACAACACGTCGTGCGACGTCCACCGGCCGCGGCTGCAAGAAGCGCTGGAAGGGCAAGCCGGTGACGCCCAACTCGCAGAACACAACGCGAACGTTAATCTGTGGGACACCCACGCCGACCTGTACACCACATCAGGGCACGCGGTCGGCAACGCTGCCGGTGAGCTTCGCGCACTGCAACACGATCTCAGGCTGCTCATCGCGGACAAGGAACCTCAGTACCACGCCGCCTTGCAGAGCAGAAAACCTGTTGCCGCACAAGCTATTTTGACAGAAACATTGACCGAAGCGGACGACATGGTGACCAAACGCACCGGTACCGCAACGATGTACGTTCGAGGCGTGGATTTCACTGCGCCCCTGCCGGAAAGACCCGCTACCGACGCCACCGGCCAGAACGGCTCAGGTGGGAATCCGCACCACGACAAGAGGACGGACCCAGACAAAAGCGACGGGCAGGCGGGCGGGGAGAATTCAAGCTCCACGGATGGCCAATACCAAGCTCAGTCCCAACGAGACGTAAGAACTGATTTACCCTCCGGGGCAACAGCATCTGATCCTGATGTCAGCGGTTCATCGCACGATATACGAACGGACCTGCCGCCGGGTGCTCCTCCGAACGGTGCTACCTCGCCGCTTAATCAAGTTCCGCAATTCCTTGGCGGGTCGATGGGCCGGGCCGCTTCTGGTGGCGGTTCTGCTGGTGGGGGTGGTTCGGGGATTTCGGGTCTGGGCTCGGGGTTGAATCCTGGCTTGGGGGGTCTGGGCTCGGGTATGCCGACGTCGCCGGCTTCGTCGTTGCCGTCTGCGCCTGCTGCACAGTCCGCGGCGTCACCGATGGCGAATGCTGGGTCGAGTTTTCAGTCTGGTCTGGCTTCGGGGATGGGCGCGACGGCGCCTCCTCCGGTGGCTGCACAGCCGATAGCGCAGCAGGCGATGGCTGCTCAGCAGCCGTTGATGGGTTCCCCGGCGGCCGGTAGTGGGCCGGCGGGTGTGCCGATCGCGCCGCATGGAGTGCCCGACGGCGGTGGGGGCGGACCGGTGCCGGGCGGGTCTGGCGGTGGCCCGGTGGGTGGTGCGCCGATGATGCCGCCGCCGGCCATGGCCGCCGGGCCGCTGGCCCCCTACAGTGCGCCGGGTGCGGGTGCGCCGCCTGCGGGTGGTGGTGCGCCGACGACTCCGGCGGCTGCTGGTCAGTCTTCGTCTGGTGGTCCGGGACCTGCTGCTGGTGGTGGCAGTGGTTTGGCTGCGCCGGGCCCGTTGGTGGCTGGGGGCTCTGGGTCGGGCGCGGCGGCGGGGGGTTTGGGTGCTTCGGCCTCTGAGGTGAATCCGGATTTGCTGTTAGCTCAACGGGTTTTGGGAGAGCTGGTGCGTGGCAGTGCCTCGTATCCGACGTTGGTGTGGTGGGCGGTGTCGGTGCTGCGGCTGCCGGTGGGCGCGCAGGTGGTGATCGCCAGCAACATCGGCGACGGTGGGTATGTTCCGGCGGCGGTGTTTTTGCCGGCGACGGCGCGGTTGGCGGTGGCTGATCCGGCGGTGCCGTTCGGTTGGGGGCAGCGGTGGATGGGCAATCGGCATCCGGCTAAGGCGTTGGTCGATCATTTCGAGCACGTGAGTAAAAAGGTTGCGGCCGTGTCGATGTCGGCGCTGGTGACCAATGAGTCCTGGGCGGATAAGCCTGCCTGTGCTCGGGATTTTTTGGTGGTCAATCATCTGGATGCGTTGAACATGCTGTCCGAGGCGCCGAAGCTCGACGGTTGGCATCAGCATCGTTTGGTTGCGCTTGATCCTGGGCTGGCGCAGCGGTTGGCGGCTCTGGTTGAGCGTGGGTATGCACCGGATTGGGTGGCCGGTCAGCTGACGGTTTCGGTGATCGCGGCGGCGCGGCAAGAGCCAGAGGTTGCGGACTGTAAGTTGGTGACCGACGACGAGATCAATGTCTTGCAGGCGGTGCATCGAGGTAGCGCTGATGCGGCGACGTGGCAGCTGTATGACCAGCGGGCCGATGAACGTTACGACGGCAAGCTCGTTATTCCGGAGACCCACGGCATCGACTATGTCGATGGCTCAGAACTCAACAAAGCGCTCGCAACGGTCTATGAGCGGTACTACCGCGCCGGGCGGATTGTGGAGATGGTCCGGGCGTGGAAGTCCAGTCCGCCGCCGTTGGCCGAGATCGCCTACTGCGGCGTTCAAGCCGGCTTCGGGGCCGTGGTGGCGGCGGTGATCAGCACCTTGGAAATGCAAGCCGTGCAAGCCGCCCCGCAGCGAAGCGGTGTGTCATGAGCGCCGCCGAGCGCGCTCGGCGGGCTTGGTGGCCTGCCGACGATCCGGTTACGTTGCCGCCGGTGCCTGCCTACCTACAACCGGTCGATGAGGCCGCCTTTAACGGGCCCGATTGGCGGCTGTATTGGCAAGAGCGGGCGGCGGCCCGCGACGCGGCGCGCGTCGAGCAGCTGTGCTGGCTGAGGCTGGAGCACGCGCTGAAGGCGGCGCGGGAGGACAAGTTGGACCCGGACTGGCGGCAACGCGGTTTGGCCGAAGCGGTCGCAGCAGTAGAAGCCGGCGGGTCAAGCCGCGACGTGGACGTATGGGTGTGGCTGAAAATCAACGAAGGTTCCCGCGACTTCTGGGAGCCGGGTGCGGTCGCCGAGGCTGTCGCAGCCGGTGTGCCGGTGGACTGGAAGACAGCGTTACGGCGGTGGCGCTTCGTGTTGTGGTCGATCAAAGCGGCGCAGGATCTGGACGCGGGGTCGGTGTCGCGGTGGGCGGGCTTTAACCTCGTGTGGGCCTACTTCAACTGCGACGGCCGGTCTCAGCGGTGGGAGGCGGTGTTGAATCGCCACGAAGGCTCTTGGCCGGACACGACTTTGGGCTATCAAGGCCCGTGGAGTGAAACGCTGTCCGCTCACCGCTTGCTGCAGGAGCTGGACGGCATCGAGTTGTCGTTTGACATCGGTTTGGCCGCTGGCGGTGAACCAATCGATTGGCGCGGGCGACACGTGCAGCGCATAAGCCGGTGGCGCATGGGAGGTGAGCGTGAGAACGTCATGTCGCAGTTGCAACACACGTCGCCCGACCACTTTGGTCGCCGGCTGCCACGGACTTGGATGAGCCAGGATTCCCAAAGCACTTCTTAGTCAACAGTTTTCGTGACGTGACATCGGCGCTGGCATTTGAAAAAGGTTTGTTCATCCCCTCCCCCATACATGCCTGATTTCAGGGGCCGGCCGTAGGGGTCAAGGGTCGTGATCGCCGCAGGCGACGGCCGCCAGGCCGCCCTTGACGCCGTAGGCCGGTCCCGCACAATGCCAGGCTGGGGGAGAGCATCGACATGCCTCGACCGTGCGGCATGCCGGCTCTGAGACCTGGGTGTGGCCATGAGGTCGAGCGGTCGGAGGCAGCTATCTGGCTACCTCGGCAACCGGCGGCCGTCGAGCTTCCAGGCGTTGTTGCACCCGCGCCCGTCGTCGCGCCATGCCGTACAGCCGAGGAAGTCGCCGTCTTTTCGGCTTGTCGTGCGCCGGATATGTCCTCGGCCGCACGGGCACCGATCACCCGGCGAGCGGGGGGAGTGGTTGCGCGTCGGCGCTTTGCCAGCGCTCAAGAGATCTACGAGGGCGTTAATGAACGCCATGCCCAAGTTTAAAACGAGCACTTAGAGCCCGATGTCGTAGCCGGTGTCGGTGCTGCGTTCGCGGGTGTGTGTCTGGTCGCGGGTGCGTTCAACGTATTCGTGTAGCCAGCGGTTTTGCTCGGCTTGTTCGCGGGCGTGCTGGTCGGTCCAGGTCCGGTAGGCGCCGCGGCGCCGGGCGAGGTCGTGGTCACGTTTGGCGGTGAAGCGGGCTACCCGTGCGGGCAGTTGGTCGCGGTCGGTGTCGGCGGCGACTTGGTGGACGGTCTGGGGTCGATCGTCGCGGCCGGTGCTGGCGCGGATGAGGTCGGCGGCCTGGTGGGCATCGCCGCGGCGGGCCTGGTGGACGCCGGGGGCCGGTTCGGCGTGTTCGTGGTCGCCTTCGCCGGCGATCTTGTCGTAGATGAATACGCGGTTCATTTCGCGGCCGCGGGTAAGGCCGGTGTAGAGCGTTTTGCGGTCGGTGCGCTCGCTGACGATTGGGTAGGCGGTGTCGGCGGTGTCGCCCTGTTCGGATTGCAGGGTGACGGCGTAGCCGTGGTGGACGTGCTCGCGTAGATATTCCCCGGCGAGCACGGCGACCGCGTTGTCGGTGGTGCGCCGGGCCATAACGCGGGGGCGTTCGTCGCGGGTATCAACGCGCTCGATGACCCAGCGTTGCCCGTTACGAACCTGGGAGGCGAGTTTGGTGGTGCCGATGCGGCCGCGCTCGTCGGGGGCGGCCCATACGTCGATCTCGGTGGTGTTGTGGCGGGTGACGACGAGATCTCCCACCCCGATCTGGTGCCCGCGTGCGCCGGTGACGGTCGGGGCATCGGCTGCGACGCGATCGGCGTGGATTTGTTTGTTGAGCGCGTCGCACAGTTCCCACTTGTCGGGCATGAGTAGGGGGTCTTTGCCGGCGGCGACGTCGGCGCGGTAGCAGGCCAGGGCGTCGGCGGCCATGGTGACTTCGTCGCCGCAGCGCAGCCGGTCGTGGTCGCGGTACCACGCGATGGCGCGGCGTAGCGGGTTGGGGCCGCCGTTGCGCAGCGCCAGCGAGGCGGTGCGTTCTTCGGGGTCACGCATCCGCCATACCTCCGAAAGCCGTTGGGACCACGGCAGATCGGCGCAGAGTTGTTCGAACATGCCGCCACGTTTACGTACCGGAGACAGTTGATGCGCGTCCCCGACGGGGACCGTTTTCGTCCCGGCCGCGGTGGTGTAGGTCAGCAGTTCGCGAAGCTGGTTGTTGCCGATCAAACCGGCTTCGTCGACGACGACGATAGTGCGGTGATCGAGCGTCAACCGCCCGTTGCGCAGCTCGAGGAGCGCCTTGTCCACGGTGTAAGCCTCGTCGCCGGCGCACTCGTTTTTCGCGATGTCGACGGCGCGGCCTTGGGGTGCGAGCACCACGACGGTGCGGCCGGCGCGGTTGGCCGCGGCGCGCAAGGCTTTCAGCGAATGGGTCTTGCCGGCGCCGGCGGGCGCGGCCAGTGGCTGCACCAGCCAGGGAGATTCGGCCAGGGCGGTGATGGCCCGTTGTTGGTCGCCTGACAGGCCTTCGGTGTCGGCCGCGCTGACCCGCACGACACTGCGGTCATCGCGTGCGTCGACCATCTTGAGGATGTCCCATTCCTCGAAGAGCACTAGGTCAATGGTGTAGCGGACATGGCCTTCGCGGTGGTGGGCCTGGCGTTGTTCGCTGACCCGGATCGCGATCTCGTCGACAGCGGCTTCGATCTGTTCGCGCGGCGTGCGGTCGTCGTCGTCGACCTCGACGGGGAGTTGCGCGCCGATGATTTCCACGAGATCGGCGCGGGTGAACGCGGCCTTGTCGATGCCCGCGGCGATCTCGGCGATGCGGCGCCGATCGAAGGTGGCCTTCTCGGCGCGTCGCTTCTTGCGGGCGGCCCGATTGGCGTCGAAATCGAAGCTGAACCCGCGCCGATCGGCGCGCCACTGCTGGCGTAATTCCCCCCAGGACATGCCTTCGGGCTTTCGGGGCCGGGTCGCTTTTTGCGCGGCCGCCAGCTGCGCCTGGGTGGGTTGCCCGTCAACCAGAGTGAGGTTGTCGTCGGCCCATTCGCGGAGTTGGGTACTGCGCTGTGAGTGCGCTTTGATCACCTCGGGGTCGACGCCGACCAGCTCGGCCATGCCGGTGTGCGGATCGATTGGCCCCCACTCCGCACCGATGGACTGGGTGAGCTGTCGCCGCATGGTGGCTTGATAGATGACCCCGCCGGCCTTGGACTCATGCCACAACGAGTCGGTGTCGAGGGCGGCCAGTTTGCCGTCTGCGCGGGCCTGTTTGTTGGGCACGATGACGTGGGTGTGCAGGTGCGGATCGCCCGCGCGGCTGGTCTCGTGCTGGTAGGCCACCGTCACCAATCCGGGTAGCCGTTGGAGGTCTTTTTTCCCGGTGAGGTTGTTGTGCACGCGGGTGTAGCCGGCGTGCTCATGGATGTATTCGAGGGCTTCTTTCACGCCGGTGTTATGCGCGTCGAGGACCGCTTTTTGAACCACGTCATCGCCGTAGGCCCGCAACAAACTCAAGCTTTTCGGCGCGCAAAAAGTCGCGTCAATGCCGTGGTTGTCGTTCGGTCCGAATGTCCGCCCGCGCGCCCCGTTGGGGGCGATTCCCTCGTCGAGCCAGCGGGCCACGGTGTCCAAATCGGCCAGCCCACCGGCCCGCTGCTCATCGGTCAAACCCACCAGTTCGGCAGCCTTACGGGCGTCGCCGACGACCGTCCACACCGGGGCTCTGGTGTCGTGTTCGGAGTAATACTCACCCAGCCCGCCATTGGCCGCGGCGGCGTCCTTGGCCGCCTGACCGGCCTGGCGCGCGGTGCGGTTGTAGTAGTCGATCGACCACAGCTTCAGCGGTGAACACGTCAGCACCGGCCACCGCCCAAAATCGCTGGTCCCGGCCCACAGGTGGGGCCGAGGTTCAGCACACCGCAGGTGTGCTGAACCAATGCTTGCACAAAACGTGCAAATGTGCCAAGTTGTTTTAAGGCGGGTGAAGTAAGTAGCTGGTAGAGGCACAAGGAGCCGAGTGGAGAAGAAGCAGCCGTAAGGCTGCTATAGACAGCAGCGAAGCTGCTGAACAGGCAACAGGAGGACGGGATACAGGAAGGCTAGACACAGGGGCAGAGCGACGGTAAAGGGGCAAGCAGGCGACGGGGAGCGATAGCCGGGCAGAAGGGTCGAACGGCGGTGGATTCTGAGCTGACGGCGATGTGGGCCTACGTCGATGCGCGTAGTCGCCGGCTGTCACTAGCCGACCGGCTTGCGGTACGCAATGCGATCGCCAGCAGTGTGTTGGAAGGCAGCCGGCCCGATGCGGTATCGATCGATCTGCTCGTCGAGTTCGCATGCGGTGCAATCACCATCGAGCAGTACCGGGCGCGGGTGCTGGCCGATGTGCGTCCCCGTCGCGAGATCAACGAACATAGCCGACCTAACTAGTGCGTCGGCGAATGGCCGGGGAAGTTCCTCCATAGGTTTCTATGTATCGCTGTTCTGGGGTATGGCGGCGGGCCGGTGGCGTGACCGAACCTGGGTGTCGAGAGGCGGGTGAGTGTGGCGCCCAACCGGACGGTTGGCACGCCCGGTTGATGTGCCGGTGGCGTTGCGGTGCCGGCGTGCCCAGCGGCAGCGGTGTAGGTCACGGTTGGGCGTCGGTGTCGAGGCTCACCGGGTCGCGGCGTGGTGAGCCTCGGCGGCGCGCGATGTCGGCCAGCACCGCGCGTGCGGCGGCGTGCCCGGGACCGGAGAGGGCGGCGCGCCCTGCCGCGCGGGCTGCGGCGGTGGTCTCGCGTGCGGCGAGTTGGGCGGCGATGCGTGCCCGGTCGGCGGCGAGCTCGGCGGCTTCGCGCGCTTCATCGAGAGCGGCCGGACGCTCGTCGAGGTTGTCGCGGCCATGCCAGCCCAGGATCGCGCCCAACAGCCCGATCGGCTTGTGCGGACTGTCGGGAACGGACCGGCCGTGAACACCGGCCCAGTCGGTGATGAGCTGGTTGAGATCGCGCGGAGTCCAGCCGTGCCGCGCTGGGCCGGCCAGCAGCGCAGCCCACGCACTGGCGGTATGTCGCTGAGCCCACGGTGGGGACTGCGGTGCTGATCGCCACGCCCGGGCCAGGGCCGCGCCCCCGGCGTCTGGTGCTCGGCGGCGCGTGGCGCCGCGTTGCCGGCGGCCCGTAGGGCAGCCGGTGCCGGTAGTAACCACGTCGTGAGGTGAGGGTGTATCCCTAACGGGACCGCTACGCGGGTGGGGTGACAGCGAAGACAGTTGCCGGTTGAGCTGCGGGTTGTCGTGCAGCGCCCACACGCTGGCCCAGCCGCGGCCGCGGTCGTTAACCCGCCAGGAGGCCATGCGCTCAATGCGGGTGCGTTGGCGGCCGCGCAGAACCTCGGTGGCCACCCCGAGTAATCGCAGGGCGGTGTCGGCGCGCTGTACGGTGCGCACGCTGTAACCGGTGTCGGCGGCCAGCCGCTCATTGGTCGGGCGGCAGTTACGGCCGGTGCCGTGATCGGCGTAGCGTGCGCGGGCCTGTGCGATCGCCAGCAGCGCTTGGCGGCTGATCGGGTTGCCCGGCATCACCGGCCGCACGTGGGTGTCGTAGCGGCAGTCGTAGGCCACCGGAACCGTCCAGTGTGTCCAGCGCTCAAGGCGGCCGGTCCAGCACGGCACACCCGCATACGGGACATCGCCGAGATCGAGGGCGATCGCCGCCGCAGTCGCGGCGTGCGTCCGCCGGCGGCGCTCATGATCGGCGGCCGCCAATCGCGCCGCCCACGGCCGCGTGCGAACCACGCCGCGACGCGGCAGAGCACTCGTACATCCGCGATATACGCGGCCAATTCCTGAATCTGAGATGTCACGGTGCGCGTCCTCTGGAATCAGATTCGGGTATGCGCTACCGTGAGACGAGTCGTCCAAGACACGTCCCTTCGGGGAAGCGGAAACCCTCGGTGCCAGCCGGGGGTTTCGCCGTTTTATTGACTTGTCACATCTGCCTCGACGCCACGCAAGTAAGCAGCGAGCTGCTTGTCGAGGCGGGGGTGATCACATCGCCAGCGGCAGAGCCTCCTTATCGAGTTCACGAATCAGCTCGGGGTGGCCTACGTGTCGCGCTAAGACGTCAGCGACGTACTGGCCCATAGGAATTCCACGCTCGGCGGCCTCGCGCTTCACGATGTCGTAGACGACACGATGAGGCCGAGCCATGATCTGAGCGCGGTCGCCTTTGTGTGTGCAGCGCGATTGGGCCATGGTTGGAAACGATGCCAGTGGACACGGTTGTTATCTGATAACGACACGCATTCGGCGTGATCTTTTTGTGATCAGACGGTGCACAGTAAGGCCGCTGGCGTGATCAGTTGACGAAGAAACGCAGCGAGATCGGTTGTGGCGGCGGCGGCTTGGTCGTCAAGAAATTCAAGCGCGGTGGCGGTGTAGGTGTGGAAGTAGTCGCCGCGCACTTGGTAGCGCCCGTTCGGGAGTTCGACAGCGTCCCAGATCCGGTCGTCATCGGCGGCCTGGTCGATGTAGCGGACCCGCCGGCTGTCGGTAGCACGATGAAATGCGTGGGCTGCCTCCAGGATTGGTCGGGTGAGGTCGTCGACGATGAGTTGTTCGGGTCCGGTGAGTGTGCGGCCGTTGGGGTCGTAGCCGAGGTACCAGTCGGTGCGCTGGTACCAGCGCTGTGCGTCGGGCCCGCTGTGGCGGTGGCGTTCGGCCTGGGCTTGGGTGAGGCAGCGATCGATGATCGCGCCGTGGCGATCGACCAGCTGCCACCCGCCGTATTCGCGGTGTGGTAACACTTGCCAGGTTGCGGGTGAGTTCGAAAAGTGCGCTCGGACAGCGTCTTCGAATACGGCAAGACTCATAGCGGCACCCTCCCGACGAATACAAACGCGTTAGTCAAGACAGTCTTGACTGTAGGTGTATCCGACGAGGTAGTCAAGGCTGTCTTGACTTGTGTGATGGAATAACCGGTGTGGACGAAGACGAGGCGCTGGCCGAGCTGGTGCGCGCGCATGCCGATCTGGCGCGTCTTGACGAGGAAAGCGCTGATGCGCGCGAGCGGCGCCGACAGGCGGCGCGGCGCCTGGTGGAGTCCGGTCGTGGTACGACGTGGATTGCTGCCCAGTTGGGTGTGACCAAGCAGGCCGTGGATGGGTTTTTGCGGTACAAGGAGCGCAAGCAGCGGTAGCCTCACGCGGGCCAGGCCAAATAGCGACGTTATGTTGTTGTGCTAGCGGAGAATTGGCAGCATGGACGAGGATTTGCTCCCGATCCGGCGGGTGACCGAGATGTTAGGTCGGCATTTGCGTCTGCCGGCGGGTTGGGATGACGCAGAGCGCCAGGAGTTCGTTGACGAGGCGGCCGAGCAGGTTGCGCTGAGAGTGGCTGAGCTGGCCGATGAGTGGGCCGATCGGGCGGTGACGGAATGGGGCCGCGAGCACTGGCGCCTACCCGACTGCGAGACACACGGCGAGCTGGTTCGAGAAGCCCGCACCGCGGCGCTGGTGATGGTGCTGTCCGACGTGCTGCCCGATGTGCCGGATGAAGGATTCGGTTTGCTTGTTCAGTAGCTAGCTGAGATAGCTGTGCTAGCAGCCGTGTTCGCGGAGGTAGTTGTCGAGTGCCTGGTCGGTGATGGAGGCGATGCTGATGGATCTGTCGCCGGTTTCGTAGCGGAGTTTGTCGACGGCCTTTCCGAGGCGGTTCTTGGTGGACGGCCGGATTCTGACGTTGTGTTGCTCGGTCAGTCGCTCGGCCACTCCCCCGGCCGGCGGTGGCGCGGCCGGGGCGGTGAGGACTGCGGGTCGGTCGGGGATGTCGTCGGCTGGGTGGCTGGTGGTGCGGGTGATGGCGGGTTTGCGTGTGGTGGTCATGCGGGTGCTCCGATGGTGATGCCGAGTTCGGTGAGGAGGTCGTCGTAGGCGACTTGCAGGCTGAGGGATCTTCCGCCCCGGTATTTGTGGATGGGCACTTCGGCGCTGTGGGCGTCTTGGCGGGCTCCGAGGTCGGGGATGACGGTGCGGGCCACGAGGTCGCCGTAGGCGTTGCGCAACTCGCGTTCGCGGTCGATGTGTTCGCCTTTGTTCTGACGCCGGGAAATGATGATCTTGGCCAGCTCCAGGCGGGGGTTGGGCCGGAGTTTGACCTTCTGGACCGTGGTTTCGAGCCGCGTGACGCCTTTGACGGAGTCTTTGGTGGGTTCGGTGATGGCGTACACGGTGTCGACAGTCAGCAGAACCGCGAACAGCAGCTTGCCCAGGCTGGGCGGGCAGTCGAACAGCACCGCGTCGTAGGGCGAGAGATCCAGGCCTTCAAGCGCGACATCGAGGCGAAACACCAGATCGGAGGCGCCGCTGGACTCGGCGTTGGACAGGTCCAGGTGGGACGGGATGAGGTCGACGCCGTCCCAGTCGGTGGCCACGACGGCGTCGATGGCCGATCCGGGCTCGGTGCGGTCCATGAGGTCAGCGGTGGTGAGCTGCCCGTCTTCGGTGTAGACGCCGAGGCCTTCGGTGGCGTTGGCTTGGGGATCCATGTCGACGATGAGGGCGCGCCCGCCGCGGTGGCTGATGGCGCTGGCCAAGCCAAGTGTCGTTGCGGTCTTGCCTACGCCGCCTTTTTGATTGGCCAGAGCGTGCCGGTTTGGGTGCACCACATCAATCCTCCGTAGTTGGACTAGCGGTGATAACTAGGATCGCTAGTGTTGCTAGCATAGCACGAGTAGCTGTGCTAGCAACACTAGCTAGCGTGGTGTTACCTGCGTGTCGGGCGCGCCCTGAGTGTTTTTCCGCAACCATCTGAGGCATGCCACGGCATCTCAATCGC